>NZ_LZGV01000096.1:0-2320 GCF_001690265.1 Gilliamella sp. HK2 | reverse complement strand
GTGGTATTAGGCTCACATACCACACACTCTAGACGATAACTTCTAACCGTTCCGCCACTAGAAAGAGGAACTGATACTGAGGTCATACACCCTTGAATATCTGCCCAATTAAACTCTTTAACGGTTATCTCTTTGGCTCTAAAGGGCGAGCGAGTAAAGGTAGCCCATGTTCCAAAATATAAAAGAGAATGATCATAAATATAAACTTTACCTGTTTTACGGTTTAAACGTATGGGGCAATCCTCGGGGGCAAACAGTATATTTAGCAAGAATTGAAAAAGAAAATAAGCAATAAATAATACCAATAAACTAGCTGATATTGTTATTATTCTATCATCACTTACTGTAATAATAACGAAAACTCCCATATATAAAATCCATAATGATAATAAAACAAGAATTGAGGAAATAAATGCTGTAATCCCACGAGCAAAATACCCCCCTCCTAAACGTCGTGAAAATTCACAATAATCATCATTAGCATAACGTAATTTTTTATTATTACTTAAATGTAATTGCGTTGTATAAACCCCTTTATATAAATCCTCGCGCCACGCGGAAACTTGCGGTTGGTATTTTGATGGCATTATTTATTTCCTAGCTTTTTATATTTGGCATCTATTTGTTGATATTCTTCAAGCGAGCTAGCTTTGGATTTTTTGTCGATTTCTTCTGGCCAGTTGACTTTGATTGGCCAAGTAAAGTCTTCTTCTGGCATAAATTCGGCATCCAAATTTTTATCAGAAAACGCCATATAGCTATTTATCCACATCCATTCCTCATAACCTAAACTGCTATTTGATGATAATACAAAGTGCTCAACTATTTGAGTGGTATTCGGTTTACAAACTATACATTCTAAGCGATAATGCCTTACAGTTCCTCCGTTAGTTGTAGATGTCGATACTGAGCACATTACCCCTTGAATATCCATCCAATCAAATTCTTTAACAATGACTTTTTTTATTTTAAAAGGTGAGTATTTTAAAGCTCTCCAAGATCCCAAATGCATGATAATGTGTTCATAAATATAAACCTTACCTGTTTTACGATTAAAACGAATGGGACAATCTTCAGGGGCAAATAAACTACATAAAAATATTTGTATGAAAAAATAACTAATTAGTATAAATATACATTCTACAAAAATAGATAATAACCTGATTTCATCGACATAGATGATGGCATAAATAGCACAAAAAGCTGAACAAATAAAAAGTAAACATGTAAAAAACATCACAATCACTATAAACCACCGAAGATACCCCCTCATTCCGTTTGGGAGTCTTGAAAGCTCACAGTAATCATCATTAGCATAACGCAATTTTTTATTATTACTTAAATGTAATTGCGTTGTATAAACCCCTTTGTATAAATCTTCGCGCCATGCGGAAACTTGCGGTTGATACTTTGATGGCATTATTTATTTCCTAACTTTTTATATTCGGCATCTATTTGTTGATATTCTTCAAGCGAGCTGGCTTTGGATTTTTTGTCGATTTCTTCTGGCCAGTTGACTTTGATTGGCCAAGTAAAGTCTTCTTCTGGCATAAATTCGGCATCCAAATTTTTATCAGAAAAAGCCATATAGCTATTTATCCACATCCATTCCTCATAACCTAAACTGGTATCAGCAGCCAACAGAAAATGGTCAATCACTTTAGTAGTATTAGGCTCACATACCACACATTCTAGACGATAGCTTCTAGCCATTCCGCCACTGCCCGTCGGTACCGATACTGAGGTCATACACCCTTGAATATCTGCCCAATTAAACTCTTTAACGGTTATCTCTTTAGCTCTAAAGGGCGAGCGAGTAAAGGTAGCCCATGATCCGAGATATAAGATGAAATGCTCATAAAGATAGATTTTCCCTGTTCTACGATTTAAGCGTATTGGACAATCTTCTGGCATGAATAAAATTGTTAGAAATATTTGAAGTACAACAAAGCTAATAAAAATCAAACTAATCCCTAAAAAAACAAATAAAATATCCATTTCCCTTAACTGCATGATATTAATACTAGAAAAATTTACAAATACTCCAAATATTGTAAGTAGTAACGAGAAAAATGATATAAAAATTAAAAAGAAACGGAGAATTACACCAATTCCATTTGGGCGTCTTGAAAACTCACAATAATCATCATTAGCATAACGTAATTTTTTATTATTAGTTAAAGGCAATTGCGTTGTATAAACCCCTTTATATAAATCCTCGCGCCATGCGGAAACTTGCGGTTGGTACTTTGATGGCATTATTTATTTCCTAACTTTTTATATTCGGCATCTATTTGTTGATATTCTTCAAGCGAGCTGG